>NZ_WWRZ01000019.1:0-3898 GCF_009875595.1 Eggerthella sp. BIOML-A1
ATGGAGGTTAGCAAGAGACGCACGTTGTAACACAAAATAAATTTTGCGTTACAACGTGCAGCGGGGCTTCCGCCCCGAACCCTGGAGCGCGCCGGTTGCGCGCAAGCCGGAGGCGGTGCCTCCGTGCCGTGTCCGGCGGGCGATGTAACGCCCCTCGCTTGCGCTCGCTCGCTCCGCTCGAAACGAAAGAGGGTACAGGGTGCTTGCACCCTGTCACTGCCGAATTTCCGGATGCCTTCCGATTCCCGCATGGCTTTCAAGCGCCTACGCCATCCTGGTCTTGGTTGACTTCGCCGCCTCCTTCACTGCGGGTATTCTTCCCGCACCTCGAGCACGAGCTTGGCAGCGGCACCGCCCCTTGCTCGAGGGACAGCCGG
Source organism: Eggerthella sp. BIOML-A1 (assembly GCF_009875595.1). Taxonomy (NCBI): domain Bacteria; kingdom Bacillati; phylum Actinomycetota; class Coriobacteriia; order Eggerthellales; family Eggerthellaceae; genus Eggerthella; species Eggerthella sp. BIOML-A1. Next base: position 378 of record NZ_WWRZ01000019.1, read on the forward strand.
AACCGCGTCCGTGGTAGAATCTCCGACGGTGCTCCGTCATGTCCTGGGCAGCTTCCGAAAGGAGTGCTCATGGACGCACAGACAGTCGTTGCGGTATGCGAGTTGTTGTTGGTGGTTGTCGCGCTGATCGACCTGGTCGGGAGGCGCGACGAATGACGGACGGTGTTGGGACAACAAGAAAGCCGGTCTCCCCTGGAAGGTAAAACCGGCTTAGTCAGTTAACCGATGCTGCCCGGGTGGGCGGGGCACCGATTGTCTCGCATTATAGCACGCTCCCGAATGCTGCTCCAGCAACGTCGCGGGAGCGTTCATCAATCCGGCATCTTCGCGAAAATCCCCTTCACCGTCAGTTCGTTCTCGGCGGATATGGCTCCACGTACTTCAATATGTCGCCCGGCTGGCATTCCAGGGATTCGCATATCTTTTCGAGCGTGGAGAAGCGCATGGATCGCACCTTGCCGGTCTTGATCCGCGACAGGTTCACATTGGTGATTCCCACGCAGTGCGACAGCTTCTGGAGTGATACGCCTCGATCCTCCATTATTTCGTCAAGCTGGACGGCGATGGCCATGTCCGTAATATCCTTCCGATGCCTACGACCAGACCACGATACCACGTCGTGCGCTAAATGCTCACTCAAAATGATGCGCTCGCCATCCGGCCATGCCGGAACATGGGCGCATGTCCACGATAAGGGTGCAATACGGGTTGAGGATCAAGGATCTGCGCGACGAGCGCGGATTGTCCCAACGCGGCTTCGCCGCGCGGATCGGGATGAGTCCGACTTACCTCGCCGATGTGGAACGCGGCGCCCGTAACGTGAGCATCGACAACATGAAGAGGATCGCTGACGGGTTCGGCGTGACGTTCCACGAAATGACGGAGGGCATGGAGTAGGAACGCCGCTCGCTGCGAGAATTCTAGATGGGGCGCTTAGTTAGTTCCGGCTCCAAGCAATCCCCCGAAAGAGCCGACGATCTGCGGTTTTTAAGACACTCCGTGACCAGGTTAGCCGCAAAACTCAAGATGTTTCGCAGAGGGCATTATACCTCGTCCGATTCGCGCACCATGCGCCCGTCGTAGCTGCTCTTTACCCAGCGCGTAACGTGGTCGCTTCCCTCGGTCGTCTCGTGCCAGATGTTGCAGAACTGGTCGGCCGTCTCCGCTTGCCAAGAGCGCCTACCGCCAACCTCCAAGACAACCGGAGGCTCCTCGAAATACTCCACCTTGATTCGCTCAGCCACGATCCGCTCCCTTCGTCGGAAAACACCCTTCGGACGTTATACGACGGGTCAACCCACGCAGGTGTCCCACGTTCGGGTCATCCATGGATTTTCCCGGAAAAACCTACCCGTCCTGCCGATCCCACGGCCACCGCCAGCGCCGGCGCTCCTTCTGCTCGGAGCTTTCCAGCGCGCGCTCCTGGACGTTGGCCGCGTGCAGCGCCTGGGCGGCTTTGGCCGTCTCCTGCGCCGCTTCCAGCGCCCGCCCCAGGCTCGCTATCTGATCGTCCTTCACCGCGAGCTGTTCCGTGAGCGCGGTAACCGTCTGCGCCCATCCTTCACCGGCGCGCTCGGTGTCTGGCAAGCGTATGGCATCGTGTATGGCACCCTCGATGACCTCCGTTGCTGATTTTCCGCTGTCGGAGCATAGTTTTTCCAGCTCGTCTATCGTTTCCTGTTCGAGGCGGTACGTCTTTTTGACTTTCACGACTGTATGGCTCCCGTCTGGCAATCCGTATGGCAGCCATCGTCCCCGCGCTTCGCGCGCAGCGCCTCGCGATCCTCCTGCGTGACCACCTGCGCCGCGCGGAAGCTCCTCATGTAGTGCTCGATGGCGTAGCAGCAGGAATCGTCCAGGAGCCGCGACCATTCGTCGTTGTGCTCGTCGCACCAGTCCCAGAACAGATAGAAGTCCACGACGTTGTTCTCGCGTATGAACGCCCGCATCTCCCGCAGCGCCAGGTGTTTGTCCGAGGTCGTGGCGCACAGGTCCCGCCAGTCCGCGCCGCCGAACTCGCAAACGCCCTCCGGGTCGTACTGGGCTTTGTCGGGGCTGTCCATATGCGTGAGGTAGCGAGCCATCGCGGGCAGGCTCTTGACGTACTTCACGTTCTTCGATTTCAGGAACCCGAAGTCCTCGATCACCTGGTCGTACGAGACGGGGTTGTCGTACATCGCCAGCAGGTGCCGGTGCGGCTCCTTCAGCGTGCCCGCCTTGTGCTTGGGGTTCTTCTTCTCGTCGCGCGCCGTCCACTCGTCGGCGTCGTGTGACGGTGACACCAACGTCGGAATCCCCAGCTCGTCGAGCTCTTCGCGCCACTCCGGGCACTGATCCTCGTAGAACACGAGCATCCAGTTCGTGCGCCGTTGTTTGCGTTTCTCCTGCTCGTACTTGCGTTTTGCTTCGCGCTGCTTGTCTGGATCGGCATAGGGCATAAAAAAACCTCCTGGTGTCGGAGGCAACTCGTTTTCGTGGATGGTATGAACCTACCATGGCCGCACTTCCCCCGTTCGTGATACAATACGAGGTGGTGCTGGGCGCGAGCTGCTGTCTCGTTTCCGGCGTCGTTTGAGTTGCTACCTCAAACGGCCTGAGGCCATTCTAACATGACCCGCCCGCCTCGCCGCCGGCGGGTTTTTTCTTGCCCTGGTTCCTACGGAACCTTTCCAGGGAAAACACCATTTCAAAAGGAACCTTTTGACCTGGGAAAACTCGGTTTTTCGCTTCTAAAACCCCAGGTCAACAGGGTTCCGGGTTCGGGGTTCGGCATCCCCCGGGGTGGGGGTCGCAGAAAGCCCCACCCCAAATCAACCCGAAAACCCAAGGTCAAAACCTCGCAGTGAAGGACGGAGAGGTTCACCGGGAATGACCGTCAAAGCGACGGAGGCCCATCGCAGGGCCTCCGATTCCATCTCAACCGACTTCGCCTCATGCGAGGGCGAAACCAGGCCTCAGAACGGCTCTCGTTGCCCCCGACGCGGCTTTGAGCACCTTCCTGAAGCGCCTAGAAGAACGCCACTTCGGGAATCTCCGCGATCATGGCCTCGTTCGCCGCGCTGCGCTCCGTGTTCGACAGGCCGAGCGTCGCAAGGAAGCCGCCGTTTTCCCGTTCTGCCGCCCCAGGGCTTCGCCTCCATGATTTCACCGCTTCCTCACGCCGCCTGCTCGATGCCATTCCGACGATTCCCATCTCCCAGTCGATTTGATTTTCCGACTTCGCGGCCATCCCCTCCGGCTCGTTTTCCAGCAGCCAGCCGTACAGGGCGAGCGCCACCGGGTCGGCACGCCACTTGCTGATGGAGATCCCCCAATCCACGAACTCACCTCCAAGCCCGTTTTCCTCGGCTTCGGCAATCAGCTTTTCGTACAACATCCGATAATCCATCAATGCCACCTTTCCCCGCGATCTTCATTCCCCCATTATGCGGCCTCGACGGCAGAATGGAGGTTAGCAAGAGACGCACGTTGTAACACAAAATAAATTTTGCGTTACAACGTGCAGCGGGGCTTCCGCCCCG
>NZ_WWRZ01000020.1:0-2650 GCF_009875595.1 Eggerthella sp. BIOML-A1
CAACAGGCTTCCAATGCTCTTCAAATTTTACTGTCAAGTAGACCCATACGGCTGTAATATGCTGCTCTTCATAATGTAAGCTTATCTTTATCGAATCGTGTGAAAAACTACTACCGCGATAAACCTTTACGGTTCCCTGAGATTGAATTAGTTCCTTTAGTATATGATACAAGACACTTTTGAACTTTGTACGACGAATTTTGAGGTTCGCCATCCTCTGGCTATTTCCAATTATCCTGTCGGCTATTATCTCCGCCTCAGTTTGATCTTCCGCTTCAGACTGCCATTTTTCACATAATGAATCTATTTCACCCCACAATCCTTCATCCGCCTCCGCATCTTGTTCCGTTAAACTATTGACTTCATGTTGTACATTGTTTAGTTCACGAGAAGGGTCCTCTTCAGGCGGTAGCTCCTGATCTCCTATATGACCTTTATCCTGTTCTCTTTCCACAAACTTAGAAATGTATTCATGAATTATGGAGCACCTAATAACATTCTTCAAGGCGGAGAAGTTTGGGCCAGATGCCCAATATGCTTGACATGAAAACGTGAGAATGAATTTAGTATTATTGTGATATTCTGAGGCAATTTTATTATAATCTCGAAGATAAGAGAAGAATGCAGTGACCTTTGCATTGACAAATGGAGATTCCATGTATCTAAAAAATACGCCTTTAGGCCTTCTGATACCCTTTCCCCTGCGGTTTAGCGTGCCTTTTACATTAATATCTAAACCCTCTCCGATGGTGGCCTTTAACTGACTAATAAATGCAACCGATATAAACTGTGATAATTCTGGGTGATTTATGATTCGATCGACAATTGTATTGTACACTAGTGCAGGATCAGGCCAATCCAGTTCTTTTTCAATTACCGGTGTGTCGTCTGTATTCAGTACATGTCCAACAAATGCAAATGCTAACGTTTTGTATTTCTTATAATTGTCAGGAACTGGAAAAGTCCCCCTTGTCGTCTCGATTACACACCTACTTTCATCGTACACCATAGGTTGGAAGTGCTGCATAATACATTGCTTAATACAAACAAGCAGTCTCTCGCCATTCATATTTCAGTTATTTTCCATTACAGCTGATGTCATTGTATATCAGCGCTGTAAAAATCTATCTGTTACAGAAGGTTTTCGCGGTTTTTATAAACAAAACTTTCGTTACGAAATCGAGCAATCACCCCAGCTGCGTATTTGGAAATTCGGGAAAAAGTAGAGCAACGCGAGTTGCATTTTTTACACCATAATGCATGATTAACTTCGAGAAGGGATTAAGGCTAATTTCACTAGTATGTTTCAAAAACCTCAATCTGTCCATTGAATGCCTTATAAAACAGCTATAGATTGCATAGAAGAGTTAGCTACTCAATGCTTTTTGTCAAAGCTTACTGATGATGATGTGTCTACTTTCAGGCGGGTCTGTAGTAAGGAGAATGACATTATAAAGCTGGCACTTAGAATTCCACGGACTATAGACTATACTAGTATACTCCGTCTACTGTACGATACACTTCCGCTCAGGTCCTTGTCCTTTAACGAGGCCTTACCACTCTTTTGTTACTCTATTGATCCAGCTCAGCAAAGGCAGTGTGATCTAAGATTCTATCTTCGCGATGTAGTAAAACTAGCTAGACCGAGAAAGAGACTAGAAATGCAAAAGGCACTTCTACAATGGCTGCCATCATTATTATCCGATGTGACGCTGCAGCTTCTCAATGATATTCGAATACGCTTTGAGGAGATACAGCCTAATATCCGACAAACTGTTTTACAGATTTACGATCGTACTTGTTACCCATCATTGAATTTTGAACATCCGAACCTGGGAGTTTTCCCTGAAACAGATAGTATATTTGAACCTGTATAATAATATATAGTCTAGCGCTTTACGGAAGACAATGTATGTATTTCGGTTCCTGGAGAAACTATTGCATCTATTGCATAGGTAATCTTGCACGTCGCATCCCCGGTTCATTTTCTGCGTTTCCATCTTGCACTTCAATAGCATATCTTTGTTAACGAAGCATCTGTGCTTCATTTTGTAGAACAAAAATGCAACGCGAGAGCGCTAATTTTTCAAACAAAGAATCTGAGCTGCATTTTTACAGAACAGAAATGCAACGCGAGAGCGCTATTTTACCAACAAAGAATCTATACTTCTTTTTTGTTCTACAAAAATGCATCCCGAGAGCGCTATTTTTCTAACAAAGCATCTTAGATTACTTTTTTTTCTCCTTTGTGCGCTCTATAATGCAGTCTCTTGATAACTTTTTGCACTGTAGGTCCGTTAAGGTTAGAAGAAGGCTACTTTGGTGTCTATTTTCTCTTCCATAAAAAAAGCCTGACTCCACTTCCCGCGTTTACTGATTACTAGCGAAGCTGCGGGTGCATTTTTTCAAGATAAAGGCATCCCCGATTATATTCTATACCGATGTGGATTGCGCATACTTTATGAACAGAAAGTGATAGCGTTGATGATTCTTCATTGGTCAGAAAATTATGAACGGTTTCTTCTATTTTGTCTCTATATACTACGTATAGGAAATGTTTACATTTTCGTATTGTTTTCGATTCACTCTATGAATAGTTCTTACTACAATTTTTTTGTCTAAAGAGTAATACTAGAGATAAACATAAAAA
>NZ_WWRZ01000021.1:0-2624 GCF_009875595.1 Eggerthella sp. BIOML-A1
CTATCTTATTGTGTATTCAAGGTTTAATTACAGTCAACAATAAGCTTATTGATAAGATTGAACATCAACAAAAGCAGATTGAGGAGTTGAAACATATTAACTCACGCAATGCTCAGGCTACTAATTCAAGGTTTGATTATCTTGAGAAGAAAGTAGCTGACAAGGTATCTAAAAAATCTTGGGTTAGTCGCAAGTAAGGAGGCGGTCACTCATCTTGACTGGTAGGAATAGACTACTCAAAATCACTTGAAAATACTCAAAACTGGTTTGAAATGACCGGTTTTCTTTTTGTCCGAACTTTGAAGACACTAAAAGCCAAGGTCAATCAGTCCACTCAGGACTTAAAAGGGAGGTAGCCAATCATGGCAGAAGAAATCAAAAAAGATGAAGTAGTTGAAGAAGGAACTGAGCAGGCTAGCACTCAGGAACAAGCAGAAACTACTGAAAAAACATTCACACAGGAAGAGCTTGACGCTATCATCCAGAAGGAAAAAGGCAAAGCCAAACGTGCTGCTGAAAGGGAATACCAAGCCAAGATGGATGAAGCTGAAAAGTTGCGTAAGATGAACGCTGAACAGAAGGCTGAGTATGAAGCTAAGAAACAGGCTGACTACATTGCTGAACTTGAAGCCAAAATCAACCGCAGCGGTCTTGAGAAAGAAGCGTCCAAAATGCTTTCTGAAGCTGGAATTGTAGCAACTGATGACATCCTTGCATTCGTAGTCAAAGATGACGCTGAAAGCACACAGGAAACCATCAATAGTTTTACATCCCTTGTGAATGACCTTGCTGACAAGAAAGTCAGTGAAATGCTCAAAGGTAAGACACCAAAGAAAGTTGAGCAATCAACAGCTGGAGGTGTTACCAAAGAGCAATTTGCCCGCATGGGTTACAAGAGCCGTAATGACCTGCTTCAGAGTGACCCAGAACTCTATGCACAATTAGTGAAAGGATAAAACAAAATGACTCAAACAAAAATCGCACAAATGATCAATCCTGAAGTAATGGCTGACATGGCTTCAGCTAAACTTCCAAAACTCATCAAATTCACACCACTTGCTTATGTCGAACGTGAGCTTGTAGGTCAACCAGGTAACACTCTGACAGTTCCACGTTGGGAATATTCAGGGGACGCAAAAGACATTGCTGAAGGTGTAGCAATCGAACCAGACCAACTCGCTACAGCTAAGACAACCATGACCATCAAAAAGGCTGGTAAAGGTATCGAATTGACAGATGAAGCTGTTCTTTCTGGACTTGGTGACCCAATTGGTCAAGCGACTCACCAAATCGCACTTGCTATCGCAAACAAAGTTGACAATGACATTGTTGCGGAAGCCCAAAAAGCTACTCAATTTGTCGCAGAAGCGCCAACCACAGGTGCTGCTCTTGATAAAGCACTTGCAGTCTTTACAGATGAAGAAGATGCACTCTATGTGGCTGTTATCAACCCAGCTGACGCAATTGATTTGCGTACTAACACTGTCAAAGAATGGATTTCAGGAACTGAAATTGGTGCAAATACAGTTGTATCTGGCACATTTGGTGAAACCCGTGGGGTTCAAATTGTCCGTTCTAACAAAGTTACAAAAGGTACAGGATTCCTTGTTAAGGTTTCAGCTGATGAAACTGAGACAGATGATGTTGCCAAATACGGTGCATTTGTCATCAATCTCAAGCGTGATGTTGCGATTGAAACAGACCGTGACATCTTGAAGAAAACCACTGTCATCACAGGGGATGAACACTATGGTGTGTACCTCTATGATCCTACAAAGGTTGTAAAATTCGGAGGTGCATAATGGGGATGTTGTTGCGTCGTCATTACAATGAAGAACAGCCTGACTTGTCAGAAATGACAATTAAACAACTGAACGAAAAAGGTGTTGAGGGCTATTCTGCACTTGACAAAGAAGCCTTGATTGAAGCCCGGAAGGAGTAATGACATGCAGATTATTGAGCAAGTAAAAGCTCTGTTAGACATTGATGATAACTTGCAAGATAATCGCTTGTCAGTTATCCAAAACCTAACAGAAGCACATTTCAAAGCTTTTTCAAATCAAGACACTATCCCTGAGAAATTGCAGTACATCATTGTTGAAGTAATGGTAAAACGTTTCAACAAGCTAGGGTCTGAAGGAATGACAACCCAAAATGTCGAAGGATTGAGCATGACTTTTGAGATTGATGACTTTTCTGAATATGAGAAAGTTATTAAGCAGCACTTTTCAAGCAATTTTGAAGCGGGGTTTAAAATGTTATGAGATTTGATAAACGTTGTACGCTTGTTTTCAAGCAAAAAAGAAAGTATGACACTGAACTTGGAAAAATGGTAGGCGGTAATGAAGTAACAAAGGTAGTACCATGCAACATTGGTCCAATCAGTGCCAAGCTAATCAATTTACTTGGGGATAAGCTAAAAGAAGCCACAACGGTTGTGAGGGTTAGAAACTGTAAGGAGAAGGTTGACAGTCTTTTGATAGACGGTCAGCCTTTTTACATTGTGGATAACCCAAAACATACCAACGGCATGACTGTTTTCTATGTAAGTGAGGTAAAGAATGGCTGATTTAACCATCAGGGGAGCAGAACCATTGATCCATGCTTTGCAAACTGCTGCTAAC
>NZ_WWRZ01000022.1:0-2541 GCF_009875595.1 Eggerthella sp. BIOML-A1
GCCATTCATGAAACCAGCACTTGATGAGATTGAACCGCAATTCATAGCGGAATTAAGGAGGGCTGCAATTGTTAAATAAACAACCAGACCAACAAATTCACGATGAATTGATAAAACGGTCAGAAGCATTGGGACTGCCAGCTTATCCGTTTCTACCTGATGAGGGGACACCGTACCCATTCATGGTGGTTGCATACACTCATATTGTGCCACAGTCTACAAAGTCCTACTTGATAGGCACATTGTCAGCACAAGTTGATGTCTGGGGAAAAGCTGAGGACAGAAAGCTGGTGTCAGACTGGATTGGGAAGCTCATGAGAGAGTTTTCCACAATCAAACAGATTGGCAACACAAGTTGGTCAATGGATTTAACCAGCCCCACAGAAATCATAAAAGACAACTCTACTCAAGAATTGCTCTACCATGGCATTCTTGACCTTAAATTCAAATTTCACTAGGAGGAATTAACAAATGGCGAAATATGGTAAAAATAAATTTTTGATGTTCCGCAAATTGGGGGACAAAACAGCAGCGACCAAACTGGCATTGCAAACTGAACATTCTTGGAACTATGAGCGTTCAACTGATGTGACTAAGACCAAAGATGGTGCAGTGTCATCTGATGGCGGTCTTGAAGTGACTCTCTCAATTGAAGCAGTTGCTTCAGCTGATCCAGTTAACAAAATGTTGAAAGACTCAGTTATCAACGGTTATGTTTTGGAAGTTTGGGAAATTGACCTTGCTGGTCAGAAGTCTGACTCAAAATATCCAGCACTTTATGCGCAAGGCAAACTTTCAAGCTGGGAAGTTCCAGCAAATGTTGAGGACTTGGAAACAATCTCAACTGAAATGACAATCAACGGGAAACCAGTTGAAGGCAATGCAACATTGACAGCTGGCCAAGAAGCAGCTATTCAATACGCATTCGCTAACACTACTGACATCTTAGGCTAAGAGGGGAAATTCCCCTCTTTTATTTTTTAAGGAGTAAAAAACATGAAACAAATTGAAATTAACGGCAAAAAGTATGACTTGAGCTTTGGTATTGACTTCATCCGAGAAATGGACAAGCGTTATGAAGTTTCAGGAAATGGGGTCAAATTCGGTATGGGTATTCAGTCAGCTGTTATCTACTTACAAGACTTCAACCCAGTTGTCATTGCAGACATCATCTTGTCAGCTACACACACGCTCAAATCAATCCCAAGCATTGCTGACATTGAAACATGGATTGAGGAGCAGGGTGACAATCTTGAGAAGGTCTTTGATGATTTTTTATCTGCCTTAAAGAATGCACCAATGACCAAGCTAAAAGTCACAAAAATGCTGGAAGCAATGAAGAAACAAGCCAAGTAAAAACAACGGTAGCCAATGACTCACAGGAAATCTATGAGGACATGATGGCTACCATTTTAGGCTTGTTTGGTGTGACAGATTTTGCTGAAGCTGGAAGAATGACCTTGCATGAGTACAGGCTCAGGAAACGTGGTCATTTAATGCAAGAGTTAGAACGTGAAAAGGACTTGTATTTGCAAGCTTATCTGAACCGTCTTGTGAAAGCAAGAGAGAAGAACGGTAAAGAGTATGTGTTCAAGGAGTTTAGCGACTTCTATAACGAGAAGAAGCGGAAAAATGATGTCCTTGGGAAAAACTTTGCTACCCCGGTCAACAGCAATCTGATTGCCATTGCCAAACGTATGAAGAATTATGAGAAAGGAGGTTACTGAAAATGTCATCTTACACAGTAGAAGCCATATTGACAGCCAGCACATCCCAATTCACTGCTGGAATGCGTGAAGCTATGGAGTCAGTTGAGAAATTCAAAAGCACAACAACTTCACTCAGTGCCATTGGTGACGCATTTATGGATGTAGGTAGTGCCTTGACTGCTGGAATTACTGCACCAGTAGCGGCAGGGGTTACCGCCATCATCAAGTCCTATGCGGACCTTGAACAAGCTGTCGGTGGTGTTGAAACTTTGTTCAAAGACTCAGCAGCCACAGTGATTGCTAACTCTGAAACTGCCTACACAAGGGCTGGTGTTTCTGGTGTGAAATACATGGAACAGGTAACATCATTCTCTGCAACGCTCTTGCAAGGCTTGGGCGGTGATACTGCACAGGCTGCAGCTTATGGTGACAAGGCTATTGTCCAAATGGCAGATAACTCAAACAAGATGGGTACCGCCATAGGCGATATTCAGAACGCTTATCAAGGATTTGCCAAAGACAACTACACCATGCTGGACAACTTAAAACTTGGTTACGGTGGTACACAGTCAGAAATGGCACGTTTGGTCAATGAGTCTGGTGTATTAAATGGGACATTTGAAGCAACAGCTGAGAATGTCAAAGATATTCCATTCCATACCTTGATTGAAGCCATAGGGATCACACAGGACAGGCTAGGAATTACTGGAACAACTGCCAAGGAAGCAAGTGAAACTGTTTCAGGATCATTCCAAGCCATGGTTGCCGCTGGACAGAACCTTGTGGCTGGTTTTGGTGCTGCTGACGCAGATGTCAAGACCTTGATGAACAA
>NZ_WWRZ01000023.1:0-2346 GCF_009875595.1 Eggerthella sp. BIOML-A1
CCCTAGAAGTATTACGTGATTTTCTGCCCCTTACCCTCGTTGCTACTCTCCTTTTTTTCGTGGGAACCGCTTTAGGGCCCTCAGTGATGGTGTTTTGTAATTTATATGCTCCTCTTGCATTTGTGTCTCTACTTCTTGTTCGCCTGGAGGGAACTTCTTCATTTGTATTAGCATGGTTCACTTCAGTCCTTCCTTCCAACTCACTCTTTTTTTGCTGTAAACGATTCTCTGCCGCCAGTTCATTGAAACTATTGAATATATCCTTTAGAGATTCCGGGATGAATAAATCACCTATTAAAGCAGCTTGACGATCTGGTGGAACTAAAGTAAGCAATTGGGTAACGACGCTTACGAGCTTCATAACATCTTCTTCCGTTGGAGCTGGTGGGACTAATAACTGTGTACAATCCATTTTTCTCATGAGCATTTCGGTAGCTCTCTTCTTGTCTTTCTCGGGCAATCTTCCTATTATTATAGCAATAGATTTGTATAGTTGCTTTCTATTGTCTAACAGCTTGTTATTCTGTAGCATCAAATCTATGGCAGCCTGACTTGCTTCTTGTGAAGAGAGCATACCATTTCCAATCGAATCAAACCTTTCCTTAACCATCTTCGCAGCAGGCAAAATTACCTCAGCACTGGAGTCAGAAGATACGCTGGAATCTTCTGCGCTAGAATCAAGACCATACGGCCTACCGGTTGTGAGAGATTCCATGGGCCTTATGACATATCCTGGAAAGAGTAGCTCATCAGACTTACGTTTACTCTCTATATCAATATCTACATCAGGAGCAATCATTTCAATAAACAGCCGACATACATCCCAGACGCTATAAGCTGTACGTGCTTTTACCGTCAGATTCTTGGCTGTTTCAATGTCGTCCATTTTGGTTTTCTTTTACCAGTATTGTTCGTTTGATAATGTATTCTTGCTTATTACATTATAAAATCTGTGCAGATCACATGTCAAAACAACTTTTTATCACAAGATAGTACCGCAAAACGAACCTGCGGGCCGTCTAAAAATTAAGGAAAAGCAGCAAAGGTGCATTTTTAAAATATGAAATGAAGATACCGCAGTACCAATTATTTTCGCAGTACAAATAATGCGCGGCCGGTGCATTTTTCGAAAGAACGCGAGACAAACAGGACAATTAAAGTTAGTTTTTCGAGTTAGCGTGTTTGAATACTGCAAGATACAAGATAAATAGAGTAGTTGAAACTAGATATCAATTGCACACAAGATCGGCGCTAAGCATGCCACAATTTGATATATTATGTAAAACACCACCTAAGGTGCTTGTTCGTCAGTTTGTGGAAAGGTTTGAAAGACCTTCAGGTGAGAAAATAGCATTATGTGCTGCTGAACTAACCTATTTATGTTGGATGATTACACATAACGGAACAGCAATCAAGAGAGCCACATTCATGAGCTATAATACTATCATAAGCAATTCGCTGAGTTTCGATATTGTCAATAAATCACTCCAGTTTAAATACAAGACGCAAAAAGCAACAATTCTGGAAGCCTCATTAAAGAAATTGATTCCTGCTTGGGAATTTACAATTATTCCTTACTATGGACAAAAACATCAATCTGATATCACTGATATTGTAAGTAGTTTGCAATTACAGTTCGAATCATCGGAAGAAGCAGATAAGGGAAATAGCCACAGTAAAAAAATGCTTAAAGCACTTCTAAGTGAGGGTGAAAGCATCTGGGAGATCACTGAGAAAATACTAAATTCGTTTGAGTATACTTCGAGATTTACAAAAACAAAAACTTTATACCAATTCCTCTTCCTAGCTACTTTCATCAATTGTGGAAGATTCAGCGATATTAAGAACGTTGATCCGAAATCATTTAAATTAGTCCAAAATAAGTATCTGGGAGTAATAATCCAGTGTTTAGTGACAGAGACAAAGACAAGCGTTAGTAGGCACATATACTTCTTTAGCGCAAGGGGTAGGATCGATCCACTTGTATATTTGGATGAATTTTTGAGGAATTCTGAACCAGTCCTAAAACGAGTAAATAGGACCGGCAATTCTTCAAGCAATAAACAGGAATACCAATTATTAAAAGATAACTTAGTCAGATCGTACAATAAAGCTTTGAAGAAAAATGCGCCTTATTCAATCTTTGCTATAAAAAATGGCCCAAAATCTCACATTGGAAGACATTTGATGACCTCATTTCTTTCAATGAAGGGCCTAACGGAGTTGACTAATGTTGTGGGAAATTGGAGCGATAAGCGTGCTTCTGCCGTGGCCAGGACAACGTATACTCATCAGATAACAGCAATACCTGATCACTACTTCGCACTAGTTTCTCGGTACTATGCA
>NZ_WWRZ01000024.1:0-2232 GCF_009875595.1 Eggerthella sp. BIOML-A1
AACTTCTTCCATACCACACTGTTTTATCAGGTATGATTTGATAGTTTCGTACCAGTTCGCTCCACTTTGTTTCAATCCATAAAGTGATTTCTTCAAACGTATCAACTTATCATTCATTCCTAAATGTGGTGGAGGTCTTATGTATAATTCTTCTTTGATGTCTGCATACAAATATGCCGAAGATATGTCTAATTGTGTAATATAGTAGTTATTGTCTAATGCAAGTGACAGGGATGTCATTAATGCATAGTGATGTACGGTATTGGATTGCATGCCTGAGTCGTAAGTGTCAGGATGTTGAATATCACCTCTTGCAACAAATCTAGCTTTATGAGTACCGTCACGTTTCCTGTTGAAGATAAACATTGAGTTTATTACTTTTTTAGGATCTATGTCATTTCTATCATAATATTTGTTTGTATCCCAAGTGTTCATTTTCAATAGTTGGCTAATTTCTTTATGATAAGCTTCAACATATCTGTCTTTTTCTTTGTTGTCTTTATTATATGTAATTGCTTCATCATATCTTAAGGTCGTTCGAACTGGTTTGATCGATTTCACTCCTTTTATTGCTGCAATTAAATTTATGCGTTTCTTCGATCTTGGTGGTTCCAGACTTCTCATATTCTTATTATTCCATGTGTCTCGGGATACCTCAATTTCAGTTTCATTATCTTCTAATGATCTTTTCTTACTTTTGGTAGTAGTCAGAACATTAGAATCATCCATACCACCCAAACTGGAATTAGTCTGACGAGAGTGTATGTGTGGAATATCTTTTGAAACATCAGAAGTGTCCGTAGGAGATTTATGGGTTAAGTCAGGAAGTGGGAGGTCGTCAAGAATAGAATCAGCCGTAACATTTTTTGAGGATTTGTCAGGCATTATATTAGGAGTCGCATGGTCAGAAGATCGATATTCTGGCGGATCCGTATCAATGGAGGGTGTATTATCACATGCAGCCTTTGTTTCTATGGAGATGATGGGAGTAGTGGATTCACTGTTGGACGAACGGTCATCTATTGAGGGCGTACTATTTGTAGTCCTGTATTTGATATTTGTATCACTATTTCGTTGAATATATGGTTCCTCCGTACCACCCAAACGTGTAGTTTTGATGTTTTCAAGTCCATAATTAACTCTATCCTGTGAGGTCAAATCAATCATATCGTTGGGACTACCAGGTCGCTTTTGGTTTCGTGCAGTGAAGGTAGACGAGTGTCTAGGTGAAGTAGTATCTGATTCAATGGTACCACCCATTTCGGTACTCTCTTTATTAATGATATGGGGTGTACGAGATCGTACAGGAGATGGAAGAATATTGTATTCAGATATGTCGGCATCAACTTCTTTTGGTGCACGTACCTTTTGGACTGGTTCGTGGTCTAATTGTAAAGGGTTCATTGATTGGGACGAGAAATCGTTCACTAGAGGATCAGAGTTTATTTCAATCTCCGATTGATAGTCATGATCAGATTCTTTATTTTGATCATATGACTGCTCTGTTTCATTTTTTTCAATAAAAGATTGGTTATGGGCTGTTAAACGATTGAGATCATCATCAAAGGTGAGTGTATCATAATTGAATTGGTCCAATTTGGATTGCTTGTCTTGTAATATAACGTAATTGGTAGTATCTACTGTCTTTTTTAATGATGGAAGATAGATAATATAGCCATAAGAGTTTCGTGACGGATGTAAGGCGTAACCTGGAATGCCACGAGGATGTATTTTCGAGTCGGGATTATGGTTGTTAACTATAACCGGTTGACCGAAAGGTAGTATAGTAGTAATGTCCAGTCCAGCTAAACCTGCATGTTGTCTTGCAGATTTATCGTTTTTTGGTGAGACTAATGAATTTCTGATTATAGTAGAAAATTCGACTGCTGAGAACCATAGATGATTTGGTAGACCACTGCAATGAAGCAGTGTGCGACAATCGTTTAATAAAGTACGATTTAATCGTTCAGCGACACCGTGTGCTCTAGAATCTGCCGTGGTTGTATAGCATGCAGTAATACCTCTGTTCGTAAAGAACTTATGAAGAGTTTTGTTAGTGTACTCGGAGCCACGATCCATCTGGATAACTAGAACGCGAGCATTGAATTGGTTCTTAATAAATGCTAATATCGATGTAAAAACATTGAGGATAGATTCTTCACGACGGTCGTGTAATGGGTACACCCATTGGAATCTGGTTTTCTCATCTGTAAACGATATAAAGTAAGAAGG
>NZ_WWRZ01000025.1:0-2315 GCF_009875595.1 Eggerthella sp. BIOML-A1
GAGCTTGCGCAAGAGACGGTGAAGAGATACCTGATCCCCGTGCCGCCCCTCGCCGAGCAGCGCCGCATCGCCGAGCGTCTTAATTTAATACTAGCCAATATCAACTAATCCCGCTTCCATGGCGTCATAACCGAAAGGAGATGTCATGGAAGCTTTCATCAATTATCTCAAGTCGAAAGAGATGAGCCAGAACACCATTAGCTCGTATTCTTACGCTGTATCGCAGTTCTTATCACGCTACACAACGGTAAACGACGAATCCCTCTTGTCTCATAAGGATTGGTTGGTAAGCGAATTCGCTACGAAGACGGCCAATAACAGAATCGGGGCACTGAACTGCTATTTAGATCACATCGGCTACGATGGGATGAGGTTGCGGGGCGTTCGCGTTCAGCAGAAGCCTTTTCTAGATAACGTAATCAGCCAAGATGAGTATGAAACCCTACGTGATGGACTCCTCGAAGACGGTGACCTTTATTGGCATTTCGTCGTGCGCTTCCTCGCTTGCACCGGCGCGAGGATTAGCGAATTGCGGCGATTGACGGTCGAATCAGTTAGGGTGGGACATCTTGATCTGATATCCAAAGGGGAAAAGCTGAGGCGGATTTACATTCCAAAATCGCTACAGCAAGATGCACTACTTTGGTTCAAACAATGCTCGCTTGGAGAAGGATTCGTGTTCGTCGGCCCCAACGGAAACCCAATGAGTACGAGAGGCTTATCGCTTGGATTAAAACGCTGCGCAAAACGTTATGGAGTGAATCCAGATGTCGTGTATCCGCATTCCTTCAGGCATCGATTCGCCAAAAATTTTATAGCAAAGAACCCAGATATCGCTTTTCTCGCTGACTTAATGGGACATGAAAGCATCGAGACGACGCGAATATATCTGCGACGCACCGCAGAGGAGCAGCGCGCCGCAGTCGATAAAGCTATTGATTGGTGATTAGGACATCGAGCTCGGAGATGCGTTCGGCTATGCGGCGCTGCTCGACAAGAGGCGGAATGGGTACCAAAAACGAGGGAATATCTCCAAGGTTGATTTTGAATGTATGCGTTCCGCCGCCGACTTTAACCTCTTGAATCCAGTTGAACCCCATAGGCGAATCAAGGCAATTGACAATCCATTCCGCAAGCGAGCGATTAATAGGCCTGAGAAGGCCCAAACTGACAAAGATGCTAAATTCATAATCTACGTCGACAATAATGGGTTTTCCCAACGTACCGATTCGGCACAGCAGAATGTCACCATTTTGAGGCCTAACCCTCTTACATAGCCCTTTGTGTGTCTCTCTACTTATATGTTTGACTCTGCTCAGGTCGAAGAAGCCTTTTGAGATGTTTTGCACAGACAGAAAGAGAACCCCATCATTTGTGTACTCAGGGGTCTTATGGGTGCCGTCGCTAATGACGGACAGTAGGCTGCCGAGCCTTGCCCACTCCCAGCCCTCGGGGATCTCGAACGGGATCTCGTCGTCGATGCAGACGGGCTCGCCCTTGCCGCGCTTCTCATAGCGCCTGCCATCGGAACCGAGGTAGATTACCGACTCACCGCCCTTGGGGGCCTTGATCTTCTTCTCCTTGATAAGATGGGCGCGTTCCTCGCGGATGCGATCGAGCAGCACGGATGCGGGCTCTTCCGACGGATCTTGTGGCACGAGCTTGCCCTCGACGGCCATCTGCAGCACGGATTTGCGCAGGCGCTCGGGCAGCGAAGCGTCCAACGCTTCGCGCTCGTCCTCCAGCTTGCCGTACTCCCCAACGAGCGGCATCAGCTCGGAGACTCGCTCGGCGATGCGGCGCTGCTCGGCGAGGGGCGGCACGGGGATCAGGTATCTCTTCACCGTCTCTTGCGCAAGCTCCTTCTGCTTCGTTGAACCGCTCGCCTGATCCTCGATAACGGATTGGACCGACGGGCCCGCAAAGTAGAGGAACGCATATTCGTAGCGCAACCAGTCGGGCGCGGTCCTGATGACCGTAACGTGGCTGTCGGCAACCGCCCACCCGTAAGGGTTTTGGTTCGAATCGTAGACGGCCATGCGGCCAAGGGTGCCCAGCCCCGTCGAGTTCCAGAGCAGGTCGCCGTCAACGAGCAGCCTCTCCTCGGCATACGATGCAACGCTGTTCGGGTCGACGAACTTCGCCCTCTCCAGCGAGAACCCTGACCATTGGTTGCATTTCTGAGCGACAACGGGATATTTTTTTTCGAGTGAGTACTTTGGCGATTTGCCGCGCTGTATGTAGGTGGTAATGCCCTCCAGCCTTGCCCACTCCCAGCCCTCGGGGATCTCGAACGGGATCTCGTCGTCGATGCA
>NZ_WWRZ01000026.1:0-1682 GCF_009875595.1 Eggerthella sp. BIOML-A1
CTTTGACGGTATCGATTGTGATGTTATCTTCTTCAATATCTTTTCCGATATTAGATTCAACAATCTGTCTCTGAAATTCATTCAGACGCTTAGTTGCCTCTGTTTCCATATCGTGGAAACGCGTTAACGATTCAGCAGAAGTGTCAAACCAGCGCTCCACTGTCCCTAATTTAATAGGGAAACCAGACTTCTGGATTTCAATTGAGATTGACATGCGTTACTCCTTTTCAAAAAATATAAAAAAGAGGGATTTCTCCCTCTCAAGTTATTAAACGCCTGGAACGGCAGATTCTTTAGGTAAACCTTTAAATGCCAATTTACATCCAAATTCTTCATAAGCGGTGGCATCTCCGCCACCGCCTTTGATACCTGTAGCTGTTGCCACACCGACCCATTGCTTCTTATTGTCGGACTCAAC
Source organism: Eggerthella sp. BIOML-A1 (assembly GCF_009875595.1). Taxonomy (NCBI): domain Bacteria; kingdom Bacillati; phylum Actinomycetota; class Coriobacteriia; order Eggerthellales; family Eggerthellaceae; genus Eggerthella; species Eggerthella sp. BIOML-A1. Next base: position 419 of record NZ_WWRZ01000026.1, read on the forward strand.
GATCTTATGCCATAGCTTACGACCGTCGCCTACTTTGCGTTTTTTGCTTACAATCAAAGCTTGCGCTTTGTCTTCCGGATCGTACGTTCCTGCTACTGTCCAAGCCTCTGAAACACCGATGACTTCTTCTTCTACGTTTCCATCTCCGTCGTAGTAACCAGCTTTGTCAGTTTCTTCATCTGTATCATCGCTGATAGTTGTACTCCATTTTGCTACTTCCAACCATTCCGTTGGTTCTTTGGCAGGAGTGCTTGGGTCAAATTCAGCGACAAAATGTCCGCGTTTCGCGTTCTTATTACGTGCCATTATTTAGTTTCCTTTCTGTCTATACACGGTTAGCTCAACTTGAAAAGTTAAGCGGAAATAAAAAAAGCCGGACATATCACTGTTCTGATAGTGCGGCTCGGAAGCAATGGTTAAACTCGAAAATTCAAATGATTTATCTAAACTCTCTACTTTATCCAAATCTTCCAGTACATTTGATAATTTGCTTACTATCGTAAAAATACGCTCTCTATCCTTTGATTTTCCTTGAATTTCATAGTTTAATCTTTTCTCTTTCACGCCGTCGTAATAGGACTTAATTACCTTACCGCCAGGCAACGAATAGAGAGAAATACTTTCTTCTTCATTGTTCAAATCATTAAACAAAGGAATTCCGAGCGATTCTGATTGGATGACGTCATCAATGACATCCCCTAGTCTTTCTTGAAAATCCATTACTTCAAACCAGCTCCTTTCACGAATGCATCTTTCCAATCATCCATGAACATAGCTTGCGCTGCTAAATCCCAGCGATTAGTAGCTAGTGGATGGACTGTTTTTTGGAAGTTAGCCGAATTATAAAACCAACGTCTTGCGTAAGGTGTATCCCAAGACAGAGCTTTTCCGTTACTCTCAACCATTCCACTTCCAGTAAGAGTACCCTCATCATAGGGGATATATTGGTCCATATCCGCTAACATCTGATTGGCCATAGTGAACTGCCCTCGATTCATGTTCTGTTGGCTAGTCTTTGCTTTCACGCCATCTAGTTCAATGATAATTTGTGCATTAGCCATCACAAACACTCCAATTCGTAACTAAAGAGCCTCTTAGTGTACGGCTCATAAATCGGAATAGCTTTCTTAATAACCATTTCGCGTCCTTCCAAAATGATTTTGGACTGCTCTTTAAAAGCCACAAACGGACGCGTATGGTCGTTGTAACAAAAGATAAGGCATTCAGCCACAATCTTCTTTTCGGACGTGTCACGACTGTAAAT
>NZ_WWRZ01000027.1:0-1659 GCF_009875595.1 Eggerthella sp. BIOML-A1
ATTAAGGATATAGCTTGCGATAGTTCTCAGATGGGAGTGAGGTTAGGGGGACAGATGACTAAACGAGAATGGTTTATCGAAATTGCGAAAATTGCGTTACTTCTGAGCAGTGTTTTGCTTCTTATGGTAGTAATATACTCACAGGGCTACAACACCGCAAAATCCGAAATGCAACGTCCAATCATCCACGTAGTCGACAACGCAGGCGGTGTGATGGTGGGTGAGATTACAGACAAAGAAATTATAGAGGGACGCTACACGGTCACTGCTGGCGCTTATGGTAAGTTTTTAGTTACTAAAGAACAGTACGAAAGCCTCAAGGTTGGTGACCCGATACCAGAATTTTTGAAAGGACGGGAAGAATGAAATTTGAATTATTTAATGACCACTTTGAGAATTCGAAGCGGTATAACATCCCACGGGCTCAGCTGATTATTGCTGATATACCGTATAACTTAGGAAACAATGCTTATGCCAGTGATCCGCGTTGGTATAAGGATGGTGATAATGCGAATGGCGAAAGTAAATTGGCTGGCAAGTCATTCTTTGATACAGATAATGATTTCAAAATCAATAATTTCTTTGATTTTTGCAGTCGGCTGTTGAAGAAAGAACCTAAAGAAAAGGGCAAAGCCCCAGCAATGATTGTATTCCACGCATGGCAACAGAGGGATATGGTTATCGAGTGTGGCAAAAAGCATGGATTTAACAATGCCTATCCGCTATATTTTACCAAGAAATCTAGCCCGCAAGTCTTAAAAGCAAATATGAAGATTGTGGGAGCTGTGGAAGAAGCTACAGTATTGTATCGTGACAAGTTACCGAAATTTAACAACAATGGTGCTATGGTACTCAATCATGCGCCTTGGGAAAAAGACAGTGCTTATCCAACTATCCACCCTACACAAAAACCAATTCCAGTGCTTAAACGGTTGATTGAGATCTTTACAGATGAGGAAGACGTTGTCATTGACCCAGTAGCAGGAAGTGGGTCAACATTGAGGGCTGCAATCGAGATGAATCGGTCGGCTTATGGATTTGAAATTAAGAAGGAATTTTACAAGAAGGCAAAAGAGCAGATGTTATCTAGTTATCAGCCCAGTTTGTTTTGAGAAGGCAGAGCAGATGACGATATATGATTTTTTGGAGGAAAATAAATGATTAAAGTATTTGAAGCATTTAGCGGTATAGGAACGCAACGGATGGCGTTAAGAAACTTAGGTATTGAACATGAAGTAGTAGCAATTGCAGAGATAGATAAATATGCTTTAGCGAGTTACGAGGCAATTCATGGAGATTGTCCAAATCTAGGAGATATTAGTAGAATCGAACCAAACACGATTCCTGATCACGATTTATTTACTTATAGTTTTCCGTGTCAAGATATTTCAGTAGCTGGAAAACAAGCTGGGCTTGACATTGATAGCGGTACACGCTCAGGATTGCTATGGGAATGCCAAAAAGTGATTGCAACTAAAAAACCTAAGTATCTGCTTATGGAAAATGTCAAAAATCTTGTAGGTAAAAAGCATAAGCCAAACTTTGATAAATGGTTAGAGTGGCTAGAAAGTCAAGGTTATACAAACTACTGGCAAGTGCTCAATGGGCGTGTTAAATAGAAATATTTAATATTATTATTGCGGAATTAAGCGAGAAAGC
>NZ_WWRZ01000028.1:0-1636 GCF_009875595.1 Eggerthella sp. BIOML-A1
CCAATGCAACAGAACGCAACGGAGAGATAGATATAGAGAAAGAGATAGATATAGAGTTAGAGTTAGATGTAGATGATAGAAAAACCACCACCGACACAAACATTCAAAATTATTATCAACAAAGAATTGGTCCATTAGATGGTTTTCAGTTTCAGCAACTTACCGAATATGTAACTTCGGATGGAATGGAGGTAGATGTTGTTATCAGAGCAATTACAGAAGCTGCTGACAACGGCAAACGGAACTTCAAGTATATCTTAGCTATTTTACGCAATTGGAAACAGAATGGAATAAAAACCATTGTTCAAGTGGAAGACAGGGAACGACAGCGAATCGAACAAAAGGCCAACTCTCAACAAAATGGACATAACTCACAACATCAGCGAACAAATGTTCCAATTTGGTCAACTGAGCCAGTAAAGACCGAACAGACTACAGAAGGACAAGCAAAGTTAGCAGAACTCTTTGCTGAATTGGAACAGATGGAAAAAGGGGAGGATTGACTATGTTTGATTATGATACTTGGCTTAGCACGCCGCCTGAACCTTTGTCAGAGCCTGATGTTGATGAAGACAGAGCCTATGACGAATGGAAAGACAACGTGGCCATGGGCTACCAATAGCGAAAAAGAAAGACAAAAGAGGAAAAGAAAATGACCGTAACAGACATTCAAACAGCAGAAAAGAACTTTTTAGAAGACCCTCAAACTTTGAATAGTACCATCGTCAGGAAGTATCTTGACCCTAAAGGGACAGCAACAGATGAGGAACTGGCTTATTTTATCGCTCAAGCAAAAGTTCAAAACTTAAACCCATTTACCAAGGAAATTTATTTTATTAAATACGGCAATCAGCCTGCACAGATTGTGGTAGCACTCAAGGCCTTCCAGAAGAAGGCGGATGCTCACCCAGAGTTTGATGGTATGGACTCAGGAATTATCTATGAAAAAGATGGCGAAATCAAGCGTTCTGATGGAGCATTTTTGCCAAAAGATGCCGAAATTTTAGGGGGGTGGGCAACTGTCTATAGAAAAGACCGTAGTCATCCAACCAAAGTAGAAGTGACCTTCTCTGAGTATGACAATTCAAAAATAAGAAAAGAAGGACCAGTGAACTCCTATGGAAAAGAAAACAAACCCAATACATGGGATGACAAACCAAGTGTCATGATTAGGAAAGTAGCCATTGTCACAGCACTCAGAGAAGCGTTCCCAAATGAATTGGGTGGTGTATATGAAGCTGATGAGCTACGCGAACTCAAAGATGTCACCCCAACTGAAACCCGTGATGAAGTCATGGCACGTAAACAGGCACAGATTGAGCAGATGAAGCAAGAGCAGACTAGAAAACAAGCCGAACCAGTAGATACTAGCTATCCAGCTGATGAAGTGCCTGACTACACCGAAGAAACAGGGCAAGGCGAGCTGTTTTCCGGTAAATTAGAGTATTAGGAGGACAACATGCAAGAATTACAAGCAAAAGTAACGCAGGCACAGGTTGAAATCATTGACCGTGAGAAATTTGAGCAGAATATCAATGAAGTTGTGTCCAAGTACGAAAATTACACGGTCACGGCTGCAACCATCAAAGATGACAAGCAAGTTTTAGCTGACATACGCAAACTCAAAAAACAAATC